>NZ_JBVVQH010000002.1:394711-435606 GCF_055811115.1 Mesorhizobium sp. WSM4832
CCTTGTCTTGTATCGCAAGCTCGGTTTCTTGGGCTAGCTGGTGGTAAACGTTCTGGCGCTCAACCTCGCGCTGTATCACCTAAAATAACCCGCCCCGCGCCGGGTACCCACACGACCCCGGGCGCAATTCATGATTGGACCTGATGCCGGACGACAGGAACGACACACAGAACAGACCGTCCCCCGACGCGCTCCTCGAGCATGCGGAGCGCGAGGGCCGTGGCCGCCTGCGCATATTTCTCGGCGCGGCGCCTGGCGTCGGCAAGACCTACGAGATGCTAATGGCGGGCCGCGCGCAGCGCGTCGATGGCATCGACGTCGTGATCGGCATCGTCGAGACACACGGCCGCAAGGAAACCCAGGCCCTGGTCGACGGCTATGAGGTGATCCCGCGCCGCCTAGTCGATTATCGCGGCCAGACGTTGGACGAGATGGACATCGACGCCATCCTGAAGCGGCGCCCGGCGCTGGTCCTGGTCGACGAGCTCGCCCACACCAACGCGCCCGGCAGCCGCCACCCCAAGCGCTATCTCGACGTGCAGGAAATCCTTGCGCAAGGTATCGACGTCTACACCACGCTCAACATCCAGCATGTCGAGAGCCTGAACGATGTCGTGGCGCAGATCACCCGCGTCAGGGTACGCGAGACGGTTCCCGATTCCATCATCGACGAGGCCGACGACATTGAGGTCATAGACCTCACCCCCGACGACCTGATCAAGCGGCTGCATCAAGGCAAGGTCTATTTCCCTCAAACCGCGCAGCGCGCCATCGAAAACTACTTTTCGCCGGGCAATTTGACGGCGCTGCGCGAGCTGGCGCTGCGCCGCACCGCCCAGCGCGTCGACGAGCAGCTCCTCAACCACATGCAGTCCCACGCCATCCCCGGACCGTGGGCGGCCGGCGAGCGGGTCCTTGTCTGTGTCGATTCGCGCCCGGGCGGGGCCGCCCGCATCCGCTATGCGCGCCGGCTTGCCGATCGGCTGCGCGCTCCCTGGACGGCGCTGCATGTCGACACGCCTCGCCTTGCCGGCATGTCCGAGGAGGACAAGGACCGGCTGGCGGCGAACCTGCGGCTTGCCGAGCAGCTCGGCGCCGAAGTGACGACCATTCCGGGCCAGAACGTCGCCCAGGACATCGTGCGCCACGCGACGGCAAACAACTTCACCCATATCGTCGTCGGCAGGCCGACCCGGTCGCGCTGGCGCGAGCTGATCGAAGGCTCGCTCACCTACGATCTGATCCGCAATGCCGGCGACATCAGCGTCCATGTCATTTCGCGAACCGAGCGCGACACCGATGCCGCCTCGACGAGGGTCAAGGCCGCGGCGGAACAGACACCGTTCCAGGTCTGGCCCTACCTTGTCACCACCGTCTTTGTCGTGGGCGCGCTGGCTGTCAGCTCCGTTCTCGACCAGTTCTTCGATGTTCGCAATCTGGCAAGCGTCCTGCTGCTGGCCGTGCTGACATCGGCGGTGACGTTTGGGCTCTGGCCGGCGCTTTACGCCTGTTTCCTGAGTGCGCTTGCCTTCAACTTCTTCTTCCTCGAGCCGCGCTACACGCTGACGATCAGGGATCCGGAGAGCATCGTCGCCTTTGCCGCCTTCCTCATTGTCGCCGTCATCGCCAGCAATCTGACGGCGCGCGTGCAGCGCCAGGCGGTCGCCGCCCGTTCGCGCGCACGGGCAACCGAGGACATCTATTCCTTCTCGAAGAAGCTCGCCGGCGCCGGCACGCTCGACGACGTGCTGTGGGCCACTGCCTTCCAGATCGCCTCGATGCTGAAAGTGCGCGTGGTGCTGCTGCTGCCCGAGAACGGCACGATTACGGTCAAGGCCGGCTATCCGCCCGACGACACGCTGGCCGAGGCCGACATCGCGGCCGCCCGCTGGGCCTGGGAGCACGACCGCCCGGCCGGCCGCGGCGCCGACACGCTGCCAGGGGCGAAGCGCCTCTATCTGCCCTTGCGGACGGGCCGCACGGCTGTCGGCGTGGTCGGCCTCGACAATGACAAGCAGGGCCCGTTGCTGACGCCCGAACAGCAGCGTCTTCTCGACGCGCTTGCCGACCAGGCGGCGGTCGCCATCGAGCGCATCCAGTTGGTCGCCGATGTCGACCGCGCCAGGTTGGCGGCGGAAGCGGACCGGCTGCGCACGGCGCTGCTCACCTCGATCTCGCATGATTTGAAGACGCCGCTTGCTGCGATCATGGGGGCGGCCGGCACGCTCAAGGAATTCGCGCCGGCGCTGCCGGAAAAGGATCGCGCCGAGCTTCTGTCGACGGTTGTCAGCGAATCGGAGCGGCTGAACCGCTTCATCGCCAATCTGCTCGACATGACCAGGATCGAGTCGGGCGCGATGGAGCCGAATTACGCGCTGCATTATGTCGGAGACGTTGTCGGCTCGGCGCTGAACCGGGCGGGGAAGATCACCGCTGAGCACAGGACGGAGACCGACATCCCGGCCGACCTGCCGATGCTGCGGCTCGATCCTGTCCTCTTCGAGCAGGCGCTGTTCAACCTTCTCGACAATGCCGCGAAATATGCGCCGCCCGGCTCGACCATCCGCCTGCAGGCCTGGGTCGACAACGGCTCCGTCATCCTGCAGGTCATGGACGAGGGACCGGGCATCCCGCCCGATGACCTGGAGCGGATATTCGACACCTTCTACCGCGTGCGCAAGCGCGACCAGGTGCGCGCCGGCACGGGTCTCGGCCTATCGATCAGCCGCGGCTTCATCGAGGCGATGGGCGGTACGATCTCGGCCGCCAACCGCACCGACCGTCCAGGCGCGATCTTCACCATCCGCATGCCGGTGCCTTCGGAATTGCCTGTCCTGGGCCTTACGGACGATGCGGCATGACAAATCAGACCGTCTCCATTTTGGTCGTCGACGACGAACCGCCGATCCGCAAATTGCTGCGCGTCGGCCTCGGCAGCCAGGGCTACGCGGTCTCCGAGGCGCCGAATGCCAAGGCGGCGCTCGAGCTCATCCAGGCCGAGCGGCCGGACCTGATCCTGCTCGATCTCGGCCTGCCCGGCATGACCGGCCTCGAGCTGCTCGGCAAATGGCGCAGCGACGGCCTCGACATTCCGGTCGTCATCCTTTCCAGCCGCACCGACGAGGCCGGCATCGTTTCGGCGCTCGAGCTCGGCGCCGACGATTATGTGACAAAGCCGTTCGGCATGAACGAGCTTGTCGCCCGCATCCGCGTGGCGCTGCGCCACAAATTCCAGCAACAGGGCGAGAAGCCGGTGTTCAATACCGGCGACCTCTCCGTCGATCTGGTGAAGCGCATCGTCAAGGTCGAGGGCAAGGAAGTGAAACTGTCGCCCAAGGAATACGACATCCTGCGTATGCTCGTGCAATATGCCGGCAAAGTGCTGACCCACCAGTTCCTGATGAAGCAGATCTGGAACGACTCGACCGATGTCCAGTATCTGAGGGTCTATGTGCGCCAGCTACGACAGAAGATCGAAAAGATCCCGGACCAGCCGCGCTACATCATCACCGAAACCGGCGTCGGCTACCGTTTGCGCGAGGCGGACGGAAACGAATAGGGCAACCGGTTTCTGCCGATCGCCCGCAGACGAATCCCTTACCTTTCGTTGCTCAGTCCGCCGACAAATCCGCCGTCCGGGCCAGCGCGCTGCCGAAGCCGTTGAGCGAGATGGTAAACGCGATCGGCTGCATGGTGTCCGCCGCTGTGGCGTTGATCTTCAGCGTCGTGCCGTTCTGCAGCATCGGCGTGGTATCGGCGTCGAACGTCACCGGCACTAGGCAGCCGACTGCCTGGCAGGTGTTGAACTGCAGCGCGCCGTCCAGCTTCTTGTCGTCGATTTCGAGCGCAATGCCGTTGGCCAAGGCAAGTCCGAAGGGCAGCGCCAGCGTGCCGGTGGCGTCCTGGCCGGTCTTGGTCGTCAATTCGATCGCCAGCAGCCGCTGGCCGCTTTGCTTGTTGAACTGCTGATGCGACAGGCTGCAGACCTTGTTGTTGCCGGTGACCTGGCAGTTGACCGTCCAGTCGCCATGCGTTTCCGACAGCGCCGAGGCGCCGCCCGGCAGCTGCGGCTTGGCCGCCGCGTCGGCGGGCTGAGCGGCGGCAGGCGCCACCTTGTCGGTCTTGTTCTGCGCGGCAAGTCCCGCCGCCGGCACACCGCCAATGCAGGCGGCTGTCAGTATCGCCGCCAAATACGCGTACTTCGTCCTCATGACATCCCTTCTTGGCCGCCGCCCGCGTCAGCTAGAAGCTGACTTTCAGAGACGCGCTGACCGCATTCTGCCTGACTGTTTCGCCGAAGGCGCCGTTGTACCTGATCGCCAGGCCGACGCCGTTGACGCCATTGAGCTCCAGCCCGGCGCCGACGCGATAGAGCGGCGAATCGACGGCTTCCGTCAAGTGCAATGCCGGGTTGCCGGGCAGATTCCCGGCGGCGGCGAAACGCCCCTCGCAGTCGCCCATGGCGCCATTGGCCGGCCGCACTATATAAACCATATGGTTTTTCGTACGGGAGCCGACCGGATGCTTCGTCATACCCTGGCTGTTCTTGCAGGCGCCTTGCTGGCGGCCGCGATTTCTCAGGCCGCACCGTCTTACGCGCAAATCGTCATCCCGACGAACCGCAACGCATTGGTGCAGCAAAATGAGCTGCAACAGTTCGAGAACCGGTTGCAGCGGCAGCAATATCAGCAGCAGCAGCAAATCTATCGCGAGCTCGACCGGCCGACCGCGCCCAGGAGCCAGCCCAACGTGCCGATCTATGACAAGACATGTCGGATGGAAGCGGTCGGCAACACGATTTCCAGGGTTTGCCGCTGACATTTTTGTTTTTTCAGTTTATTAGCCGACTTACTTGCTGGCAAAATGCCGGATTGCAAGGGCGGTGGTTTTAAGGTTTGCAGGGGGACAGGTTTTTGCCCGCGCGGATAGCGTAGGCAGGAATTCTGCTCTCACCGGAATTTGGGATGGCAACAACCAAAAAGAAAGCAGTTCGCAGAGCCAGGAAAGGGCAACGGATCCGCCAGGTGGCGGCCATTCCATTTCGGTTGCGGCAAGACGGCAGCCTCGAAGTGTTGCTGGTCACCTCACGCACCACGCGGCGCTTCATCGTGCCCAAGGGCTGGCCGATGAAGGGCAAGAGCGGGCGCAAGGCGGCAACGATCGAAGCCCAGGAGGAAGCCGGCGTTCTCGGCAAGGCGCTGAAGCAGCCTGCCGGCAGCTATTCCTATTGGAAACGCATGACCAACGGCTTCGTCCGCGTCGATGTCGTCGTCTATCTGCTCGAGGTCACAGAGGAACTTGCCGACTGGCAGGAAGCCGCGAACCGACAGCGCGCATGGCTTCCGGCGGCAGACGCCGCCTTGCTCATCGACGAGCCGGAGCTTTCGACGCTGTTGAGGGATTTGACCATCCCAGCGGCCGATCCGGCATAAGCAGGTACCTGTTCAGTGCCGTCCGGGAAAGGCCATGCTGGCTTTCCGGCATGGATCCACAGCCGCGGTTTCGGCCGGGCGCCCTCATTCGCTGCTTGACTCATACATATCCCGGCGGTTATACGTCAATCAATAGCCAATGGGTTATCGATCTCAGATGCCGGCCACGCACGATATGCTGTTCAGGACGCTTGCCGATCCGACAAGGCGCGCCATCTTCGAGCGTCTCTGCCGCCTGGGCGAGCAGACGGTCGGAGCCCTCACCGCGCAGGCCGGCGTGTCGCAGCCGGCGGTGTCGAAGCATCTCGGCGTGCTCAAGGAGGCGGGACTGGTACGCGACCGTCATGAAGGGCGTCAGACCCATTACAGCGCGCAGCTGAAAGCGCTTGCACCGTTGATGGATTGGACGCGCGACATGGCGGGGTTTTGGGAAAGCCGGTTCGACGATCTGGAGGACCTGCTCAAGAGGATGGATCAATGAACGAAGTGCCGGCCGCAAAGCGCTCCGTCATTGTCGAGCGCGAGATACCGTTTGCGCCGGAGAAGATCTGGCGCGCGCTCACCCAACCGCATCTCATCGAGGAGTGGCTGATGAAGAACAACTTCAAGCCGGTCGTGGACCACCGCTTCAATCTGAGCGCGGAATGGGGAGGCGTCGACTGCCAGGTGCAGACGGTCGAGCCCAACAGGACGCTGTCCTATACCTGGGATACCAAGGATCTCGAGAGCGTTGTCACCTGGACGCTCACCCCGACGAGCACGGGCACGCATCTGCGCATGGAGCAGATCGGTTTCCGCGCCGACCAGGAGCCGTACTACCGCGGCGCCACGGTGGGCTGGAAGCGCAACTTCACGGCCCTGGAAGAGTTGCTTTCGCGGATCGATTGAGGTCCGCCGCAAGGGTCAACAAACAATCAGGTCTGGCGGGCGGCAACCGCAAGCGTGAGCAATGGAGACACCGAAATGAAGATCAAACTGACCAGCATCTATGTCGACGATCAGGAAAAAGCTCTGGGATTTTACACTGGCGTTCTGGGCTTCACCAAGAAGGCCGACTTCACCAATGGGCCGTTTCGCTGGCTGACGGTGGTCTCACCGGACGACCCTGAAGGCACCGAGCTGCAGCTGGCACTGAATGACAACCCGGCGGCAAAGACCTATCAGCAGGCGATTTTCAAGCAAGGCCAGCCGGCGCTGATGCTGTTCACCGATGACATCAAAAGCGATCATGAGCGGATCAAGGCCAATGGCGGCAGCTTCGCCATGACGCCGACCGAAGTGACCGGCGCGACCATTGCCCAGCTCAACGACACCTGCGGCAACCTCATCCAGCTTTCGCAGCTGGCGCGCTGGTAGGCAGCTCGATCAACATCATCATTTGCAAGGGAGGTTAGATTGGACTGGAGCAAATGGATCAGGCAGCTTCACCGCTGGCTGTCGATCATCTTCACCGCCACCGTTATTGCCAATTTCGCCGCCATGGCCATGGGCTCGCCGCCCGCCTGGATCGTCTATTCGCCGTTGATCCCGCTTTTCCTGCTGCTCTTCAGCGGGCTCTATATGTTCGTGCTGCCCTATGCTGTGAGATGGCGCGGTGACGAGGCACGCGAGCGTATATAGGATCGACCTGATGGCGAAGACGAAATCGCCGAAAGTTGCCGCCCGGTCTCCGGGCGCGAAACCCGTCCTGCTTTCTGGCGGCAACCCGCAGATCGCTAAGGGCTATGGCGATGCCCCCGTGCAGGCCTATATCGCGGCGATGCCGGGCTGGAAGAGTGAGGTCGGGCGGCGGCTCGACCAGCTCATTGTGCAGGCCGTTCCAAATGTGCGGAAGGCCGTCAAATGGAACTCTCCTCTTTACGGGATGGAGGGCGAAGGTTGGTTTCTCGGCATCCATTGCTTCACCAAATACATCAACGTGACCTTCTTTCGCGGCCTGTCGCTCAAGCCGGTGCCGCCCGGCGAATCCAAGAGCAAGGACACGCGCCATTTCCACATCCATGAAAACGACCGGCTCGACGAGGAGCAATTCATCTCCTGGGTGAAGCAGGCGAGCCAGCTGCCCGGCGAACGGATGTAAGCGCACGATGATCAAGCGCCGCCTCCCTGAAACAGCCACGATGGCAATCTCTTATCCAGCCTCGAAGGAGAACCGGACATGCAAGAAGGCGACACGCAGGGCGGCAAGTCTCCGTCGGAGCTGATCGACGGAAGGATCAGGGAACTGGGTGACTGGCGCGGCGAGACGCTTGCCAGGCTCCGCGCCCTTATCAGGCAAGCCGCGCCGGACGCCGTCGAGGCATGGAAATGGCGCGGCGTGCCGGTCTGGGAGGATGCCGGCATCATCTGCACCGGCGAGACCTATAAGTCCGTCGTCAAGCTGACCTTCGCCAGGGGCGCGGCGCTGCCCGATCCGGCGAAGCTCTTCAACTCCAGCCTCGAAGGCAACACCAGGCGCGCCATCGATTTCAAGCAAGGCGACAATATCGATGCCGACGCCCTGAAGGCGCTCGTCCGCGAAGCCGTGGCCCTCAACAAATCGAAGACCAAACGCTGAGAGACGGCTGTCGCGGGATGCTATCGGTTTGATGTCGCGACTTTTTCTGCCGTGCCTTCGCGCTGCGGGTCGATACTATGCAGCAAATATCGCCATCACGTAGCGTAAGCGTCCTTCTGTAGCTTAGCAATAAATCATGAAACAAATACTGGACGAATTTATCGCCTGTTAAGCGAGGCGTATTATCTGGATTATTGTCGTCAGTAACCGGGCGACATGCGGGGAAGAACATCGTCTCAACCGACGGATGAGCCGGTCGGACAGACACCGGGGGAGCCAGCATAAGCTCCATGGGAATGGGATGAAGCTCTCATCGACCGATGCCAGCCCGCGTCTCATCGGACTGGTCTGGCCCTTCGTAGCGGTCGTCCTGATCCAGGCACTGGTTGCCACCCTCAGCCTCCACACGCTATCGGCCGTCCGCGCCTATGTCGGCGGCGAAAGCCAATGGTCGAAAGGGCAGAAGCACGCCATCTATTTCCTGAGCCTTTATGCCGATACCGGCCAGGAAGAGTATTTCAACGAATATCGCCAAGCCATCGCCGTTCCGCTCGCCGATCGCGCCGCGCGGCTGGCGCTCGAACGGGCTGAGCCCGACACGAATACGGCGCGGCTTGGCTTTCTTGGCGGCAACAACCATCCCGACGATGTCGCCGGCCTGATCTGGCTGTTCCGGAATTTCCGTGGCGTGAGTTATCTCGATACCGCGATCCGTCACTGGACGGAGGCCGACGAAACGATCCTCGCCATCGAAAGACTTGGCGGCGACGTGCATCGAAGGCTCGAAAAAGGGCCGGCATCTGCGGCCGAGATCGGTCTCTGGAAGGCGGAAATCCACCAGCTCGACCGCCAGATCGGGCCACTTTCCAAGGCCTTTTCCGACAGTCTCGGCGAGGGATCGCGCTTTATCAAGATGGCGCTGACCGCAGCCAATCTCGCCACCGCCGCCCTGCTTATCGCGCTCGCCGTCTGGCGCACGCGCAAGCTGATGGAACAGCGCCAGGCATTTCAGAACGCCCTCAACGCCGAGCGCGAGCGTGCTCAGATCACGCTGGCCTCGATCGGCCAGGCCGTGATCAGCACCGATGCCTGGGGACGGCTGGACTATATGAATGCCGGCGGGGAAAAATTGCTCGCCTGCTCCCTCGATGCCGCCAAGGGCAAACCAGTCGATGCCTTGTTTCGCCTCATCGACAAGGACAGTGGCGTCGAGGAGACCGATTTGATGCCGCGCCTGCTGGCAGGCGAGCCGCGCCGCTCCAATGTGCGTCCGCAGCTTCTGGAGCGTCCCGACGGTTCGGTGGTGCCGGTGGCGCTGAATGGCGCTCCGCTGATCGTTTCCGGCAATATCCTCGGTTGCGTCCTGGCCCTGCACGACATGACGCGCGAGCAGGATTATATCGAGCGCCTGTCGTGGCAGGCATCGCATGATGCGCTGACCGGGCTCGTCAACCGCCGCGACTTCGAGAACCGGCTGGCGGGCACGATCGCGGAGGCGCCGGAAAAGCCGCGCCAGCACGCGCTGATGTATCTCGACCTCGACCAGTTCAAGCTGGTCAACGATACGTGCGGCCACGCCGCGGGCGACCAGTTGCTGCGCCAGATCTCGGTGCTGCTCGCCAAAGAGCTGCCGCCCGGCGACATCCTGGCGAGACTGGGCGGCGACGAGTTCGGCGTGCTGCTCTTCGATTGCGATGCCGACTGTGCGGCCGTGACCGCCGAACGGTTGCGCGCCACGGTCCAGGATCTGCATTTCTCCTGGGAAGGGCGTCCCTTCAACGTCAGCGTCAGCATCGGCATGGTCGAAGTCGCCAATGCCGGCATGACGCTGGAAGAGGTGCTGCGCGCCGCCGACGTCGCCTGCTACATGGCGAAGGAAAAGGGCCGCAACCGTGTCCAGCTCCACAGCGACGGCGACACGGCGCTGCGCGAGCGCTTCGGCGAGATGGCCTGGGTGCAACGCCTGCATGCCGCGCTGGATGAGAACCGCTTCAGGCTGCACGCGCAGGAGATTGCGCCGCTGCGGGACGATATCGTCGAGACGGGCGCGCATGTCGAAATCCTGCTCAGGCTGACCGACGAGGACGGCAGCTTCGTCACCCCGCAGAGCTTTATCCCGGCGGCGGAGCGCTATGGATTGATGCCGGCGATCGACCGCTGGGTGGTACGCAACACCTTCGCCACATTGGCGGTCAGGCGCACCGATCCACATGCGACGCCGATATCCACCTGCGCGATCAACCTCTCCGGCGCCACTTTCGGCGACGAGACATTTCTCGGCTTCATGCGCGAACAGTTCACCGCGCACGCCATTGCGCCCGAAACGATCTGCCTGGAGATCACCGAGACCAGCGCCATCGCCAATCTTTCGGAAGCCATGCGTTTCATTGCCGACCTACGTGGGCTGGGCTGCCGCTTCGCGCTCGACGATTTCGGCTCCGGCATGTCGTCCTTCGCCTATCTGAAGCATTTGCCCGTCGACTACCTCAAGATCGACGGCGGCTTCGTCAAGGACATGCTCGACGACCGCATCGATCGCGCGATGGTCGAGATGATCCATCACATCGGCAAGGTGACGGGAAAACGCACCATCGCCGAGTTCGTCGAAAGCGACGGCATCGTCGAAGCGCTGAAAGTGATCGGCGTCGACTACGCGCAAGGTTATGCGATTGCACGGCCCCAGCCATTCGACGCGACCACCGCGCTGCTGGGAGGCCGGGTTGACCGCAGCGCAACCGCAGACACCTGGCAGACTTTGGCGCAGACGTTGCGCAGCAAGGTCGGCTAGTAACCCGGCCCTCTAGTGCATGTCGCCCAGAAGTGTGCAGCGGTTCTGGGACAACGACATGCATAAAAACAAAGACTTAAAGCGTGTCGCCTGAATCCGTTTCAGCGCGACACGCTTTAGTGCATTTTCACCGTTTCATGGAAACGGTGAAATGCTCCATCTCTTTGTTTTGACGCAATCTAGGCAACCGCCCCACCGGCCTGCCGTTCCAACAGGATCGTAGGCTTCTCGTGGTAAGCGGTCCGCAGCGTTTCGCGATAGCCGTTCTTTTCGGCCACCTTCAGCGAAGCGCCATTTTCCGGATCGATGATGCAGACGGTGCGCCCGGGCGGCCCGAACACCTCGTCGCCCCAGGCCACGACCCGTCCGACGACCTCGCTGGCCAGTCCCTGGCCGTGCGCGGCCGAGGCCAGCGCCCAGCCTGCCTCCGGCACGCCTTCGATCGAGGGCTCGATCTCGCGCTTCAGGTCATGGAATCCGGCCTCGCCGATGAAGCGCCCCGTCGCTCTGTCCTCGATCGCCCAGAACCCATAACCAAGCAGCGACCAGAGGCCCGCGTGGCGCAGGAAGCGCATCCAGCTTTCCTCCCGCGTGCGCGGCTTGCCGCCGATGAAACGGGTGACGGCTGGCTCCGCCCACATGGCGGCATAGGTCTCGAAATCACCCAGACGGTGCGGCCGCAGGATGGTCCGCGCCGTCCCGAGGATCGGCACGCCGGCTTCCTTTTCGATGCTCATGGCATTTCCTCGTTGAGCCGGTAGCGCATAGCAAACCAGCGCGTTCGAACAAGGGCCAGGATAAGCCAGGATCATCCTCCAGCGCAGCGATTTCGGCGCCTGGGAATTTTGACCGACGATGCTACTCTTCTGACGCACGATCCAGCCACGTCGCCTAACGCAGGGAACGAACATGGACACCACTGATCTTGTATTGGCCATTCTCCATCATCTGCTGGTGTTCTCGCTGGCCGGCATCATAGGCGCCGAGTTCGTGCTGGTGCGCGGCGATTTGGGGGCGGCGACGCTCAAGCGCCTGACCGGCATCGACCGTCACTACGGCATCATCGCCGCGCTGATCGTCATCGTCGGCATCTGCCGGGTGTTCTTCGGTCTGAAAGGCTGGGAATTCTATATCTACAACTGGGTGTTCTGGGCAAAGATGGTGGCCTTCACCATCGTCGGCCTGCTGTCGATCGTGCCCACCATGCGCTTCATTTCCTGGAACAGGCAGGCGAGCGGCAATCCGTCCTTCGCGGTGCCGGCGGCGGAATTGGCCTCGGTGAAGAACTATGTCCGCGCCGAAGGCTTCATCTTCCTGCTCATCCCGGTTTTCGCCGCGGCGATGGCGCGCGGCTACGGTTACTAGGCCTCGACCGGAAACGCCTCATCCAGCGGCGCGATCGGCACCAGCGGCGCCGGTATGTCGGTGGTCTTTTCCTTCGACTTGCAGATGTCGGCGATGACGCAGGCCGGGCAATCGGGCTTGCGCGCCTTGCAGACATAGCGGCCATGCAAGATCAGCCAATGATGCGCATGACGCATATATTCGGCCGGGATGACCTTGAGCAGCCCATGCTCGACCTGTTCCGGCGTCTTGCCGGGGGCAAGCCCGATCCGGTTGCCGATGCGGAAGATATGCGTGTCAACCGCCATGGTGTGCTGGCCGAAGGCGACATTGAGCACGACATTGGCGGTCTTGCGCCCGACGCCCGGCAGCTTGACCAGTTCGTCGCGATCCTCCGGCACTTGGCCCGCATGGTCGTCGATGAGCGCCTTGGACAAAGCGATCACGTTCTTCGCCTTGTTGCGCCACAGGCCGATGGTGCGGATATAGTCGCCGATCTTGGCCTCGCCCAATGCCAGCATCTTGGCCGGCGTGTCGGCCGCCGCGAACAGTGCCTTGGTCGCCTTGTTGACGCCGGCGTCGGTCGCTTGCGCCGACAGCACCACCGCGACCAGCAGGGTGAAGGCGTTGCCGTAGTCGAGCTCGCCTTTCGGCTCCGGCCGCTGGACCGAAAAACGCCGGAAGATCTCATGCACCTCGGCAGGGCTGTAAACCGATCGCGAAGCGGCCTTTCGCGGCCGTCCGCCGGGCGTTCGGCCGCCGCCCGCAACTGCGGACCGAGGCTTTTTGACTGCTAACGATTTTTTGGATTTGGGAGGCGCCATTTCCCTCCTATAATATTCCCCCATGAGCGACACAAACGCCTCGTTCCAGGCCGACGAGCCATTCTTCCAGGCTCTGCTCACTCCGCATCGTTCGCTAGGCCGCACCGGCTTCCTGATCCTGATGGGAGCGCTTCTGTTCGGCTGGGCCGTCACAGGCGCGTTCTTCCTGGCGCGCGGCGCCTGGCCGGTGTTCGGCTTCTTCGGCCTCGACGTGATCGCTGTCTACATCGCCTTCCGCGCCAACTACCGCGCGGCGCGCGCCCGCGAGGAAATCTCGGTCTCGCGCACCAGCCTCGACATCCGCAAGACCGCACCGTCCGGCCGTTCGGAAGCCCATCATTTCAATCCGTTCTGGACACGGTTCTCGATCGCCCGCCACAGCGAGATCGGCATCACCAAGATGGCGGTGGAGGCACAGGGCAAGAGCGTGGCGATCGGCGGCTTCCTCAATCCCGACGACCGCGAAAGTTTTGCCACCGCCTTTTCGCGCGCGCTGGCGACTGCCAAGACGCGCTGACACACTCAGCACCTCAGAACCTGTAGCGCAGCAGCCTGCCGACCTTGCGCATCGCTGGGATAAGTTTCCAAAGGCCGACGAACAGGCGCGCGGACCACCCCAGGCGGGCACCCTGCTCCGGCTTGTAGGACGGAATCTCGCCGACGAAGCGAAGTTTAGGCACCGCCTGCTCCAATTCATGCGGATCCTCGATGGCCCAATGGACTTCTGCGCCCGTTGCCTTGATGGCCGGATTGAGGCGCATCAGCTTCAGGCCGAAACGGCTATAGGCGTCGAACGCCAACTCACCGCCGGCAAGATGCGAAACAAGCCGCGCAAGCAGTCGCGGCCCCTTGTCGGCCGCGAGATACGGCGTCAGCCCCTCGGCCACCACGATCGCCGGGCGATTGCGGGGCACTTCAGCCAGCCATTCCGGTTCGGTCACCGACGCGGCGACCAGATGGTAACGGTCCCTGGACGGATAGAGCCTGCGCCTGAGATCCATGACCTCCGGGTAGTCGACGTCGAACCATTCGATGCCTTGCGGCGGGTCGACGCGGAATATCCGCGTGTCGAGCCCGCATCCCAGATGCAGCGCGATCGCGTCCGGATACCGTGCAAGGAAATCCGCAACGCAAACATCCAGTGTTTTCGCCCTGATTGCAAAACCCAGCCCGAGATTGCCGTCGACCTTGAGCCTTGAGAAATCATAGTTGATCTTGCGCACCGCCTCGTCGGCGAAGCGATCCTGGAGCAGCGAATGCGGCAGCCGGCTTTCCAGCGCCTTGCCGTAAAGCGTCATCAGCAAGGTTTCCCTTACCCCGGTCAGATCAACCTTTTCGCCGGCCATGACTGTCCTCTTCGGCTCGAAGCTGACTCTATCTGGGAGTAGACCGCGGGAAGGCAAGTTTCGGGTGGCTGCAAAGCTCCGGAAGAACGATATTGGCGGTCAAGGAGATATTGCCATGAACGCCCAGATGACCCTGAATACGCAGATGAAACCGACCGCGATCCTTGAGAACGACATCACGCCGGAAGGCAGCGACTACGAGGTCGTGCGCCGCGCCATCGAGAAGATCAGCCTCGACTACCGCGACCAGCCCTCCCTCGAGGTCCTTGCCGAGGAAGTCGGCGAGACGCCTACCGGCCTGCAGAAACTCTTCACCCGCTGGGCCGGACTGTCACCCAAGGCCTTCCTGCAGGCGGTCACGCTCGATCATGCGCGCAGGCTGCTCGATTCCGGCATGCCGCTCCTGGAAACCTCATTCGAGCTCGGCATGTCCGGCCCCGGCCGGCTGCACGACCTCTTCGTCACCCATGAGGCGATGTCGCCCGGCGACTACAAGACGCGGGGCGCCGGCCTGACCATCCGCTACGGCTACCACATCTCGCCTTTCGGCATCGCGCTGATCATGGTCACCGACCGAGGTCTCGCCGGCCTGGCCTTCTGTGACGCCGGCGGCGAGCGGGCTGCCTTAGCCGACATGTCCAGCCGCTGGCCGAATGCGACTTACGTCGAGGACATGTCCGCCACCCAGTCTTACGCCGCGCGGGTTTTCGACCCGACGCGCTGGCGCGCCGACCAGCCGCTGCGCGTGGTGCTGATCGGCACCGATTTCCAGTTGCGCGTCTGGGAAGCCTTGCTGCGCATCCCGATGGGCAAGGCCTGCAGCTATTCCTCGATCGCGGCAAGCATCGGCGCGCCGAGCGCCAGCCGGGCCGTGGGTGCGGCCGTGGGTGCGAACCCGATGTCCTTCGTCGTGCCTTGTCACCGCGCGCTCGCCAAGTCCGGTGCGCTGACCGGCTACCATTGGGGCTTGACGCGCAAGCGCGCCATCCTCGGTTGGGAAGCGGGACAGGTGTCGTCCTGAAGATCGATTTTTTCGTTCTCAGTTGCGGAAAGTCGCTAGTTGCAGTATAAGAAGTGTATCTATAAATAATTTCAGATATTATTCATCGAACACAACCGGCGACAACCTGTGGTTTCGCCGGTTGTTCTGTCGGTTGCTTTCGGTTATTATTTTACTTAACGCTAAATTAACCACGATAAAGAGATGATCCTCCTACATTAAGCCGGCGTCATCCGGCTCGAAAGAGGGGTCTCGATGAAATTCGCGCGCGCCGCAATGGCAGCAGGCCTGCTGGCCGGCTGCGCCTGCCAGACAGCATCGGCGGCCACCACTGGAAATGTGCTGTTCAACGGCACGATCACCGCGACCTGCACTGTCACGATCAACTCCAACGGCACGATGACCGTCAGCAGCAATCTTCAGTCGCTGAGCTCGCACAATGCAGGCGGCTCGGCCGGCAGCGCTCAGGTCGATACCACAGGTGGCGTCTCGCTCAGCGTGGACCCGGTAACGACGACGACCGTGCCCGCCTCGGATGTTACGGCGACGACATGGACCCCAACCTTCGCCACCTCCGGCGCGCAGACGATTGCCGAAACCGGCACCGCGACTGCGCTGACGGCGCCGGGCACATCGACGGTCGCGGTCAATCTTGCCGGAACCAAGAGCGGCACAAACCGCTTCTCCGCCGGCAACTACCAGGCAACGGTGACGCTGCGCTGCGAATAGCCCTCTTGCGAAAAAGGAGCGGTCCTTGAGAACGATTGCAATTCTGGCGGCGGGCCTGGCTGCCGCACTGTCTCCTGTTGCAGCAACGGGCCAGTCGATGACGCCTATGCGGGGCGAGGTGCGATCCTTCACGGATGCCTTCGCCGTTCGCGTGTTCCCAGGCAACCCGTACAACCAGCGCATACGCGTCGAGGTCCGTGTCTATGACCAGGATTTCCAGCCGGTCGACGCCAAGGTCACGCCGAGCGCCTTCCTTCTGGCCGGCCAGGCGTCCCGCCCTGTGCTGGTCGTCGTCCCGTTCGACGGCGCGAGCGAACGCAAAGTGCGTATCTGTACCGAGAGTATCCCCTTTCCAAGCGAGCAGACCCAGATAAGGGCACAGATATGCGGAAAGTTTTTCGGGCATCGCAGGTTCTGACCTTATCCTTGCTGCCCGCCCTGGCTATCGTAAGTCAGGGATTTGCCGAGGATATCCTGAACCTGAACCAGAACCAGACGGGTTTCAGCTTGCCCGGCGTCAGCCTGCCACAGGGCCAGGACGAAGTTCATGCCAGCGACGGCACGACCTGCCGCTCAGCCGTCTCCGGCAGCGGTGCCTATCTCGACCTAGGCATCATCCGGGGCAACAACAGCAGCAACCAGGCCAATAGCGACATCGCCACATATGGCCGCGTGGTGATCCCGATCGGCCGGACGCCGAAACGCATCGATTGCAGCCGCCTCTACGAGCTGGAAGTCGAGCGCCTGCGGCTTGAGTTGAAGCTCCTCAAAATGGGCCTCGGCACCGACGGCCAGACGACGGCGAGCACGACGAGCACTGCTGCCGCGGCTCCCACAGCCCACCCGACATCGGCAGGATGGGCCAACGAAGGCTGGAGCATCAGAGGCACGACCGGCAATGAAAAGAAAAAGAAGAGAAAATAGCTGCGCGCTGCTTGGCGTGGCAGCGCTTGCCGGTTTCTGCCTCCCGGCGCAGGCAGCGATCATCGGCACTTGCACGATCATGATCGGCGCATCGGGAACGATGAAATCGAATCCCGCCATCAACATCTTCGGCTCCAAGCAGGCGGGCGGGTCGAGCGCCGGCGCCACCATCACCGCGAACTCGACACTGTGTTCCATCCTAAACCTGCTCGACTGCTACTCCGTGTCCGCGCCGGCGCCGATCGCCTTCACATCCGCGCCGAGCGGTGGCGACACCAACGTCTCTTTCGCCTCCGTCTTCCGCCTCGACGGCTCGGGGCTGGATAATCCGGGCAGCTCGCCGCAAAAGCTGACCAACGGCACCCATACCGTCCAGGTCGATCTGACCGCCACGAAGTCGCCCGGCATCTTCCCGGCGGGCAATTACCAGGCCCAGGTCACTGTCCGCTGCGAATGATGCTGTGGGCCAGACGGTTCGGACAGCGACATGATCTGGCAACCGGCGGGCTTTGCGGCTAGCTTCGCGCCCAGCCCGCAAATTCCTGGAACAGCGCTTCGCGTATTTCGCCTGGAATTGCGCAAAAGCAGAGTCTTGGAGCAGGTCCGCCTTTCAGTGCAGGCTGACCCGCTTCAACGGGAGGCAGTTTTTTGATTATCGTTGTCGGTTCGATCAACCTCGACCTCATCGCCAATGTCGACCGCTTGCCGGGACCCGGCGAGACGGTGCGCGGCTCTGGCTTCGCCACCGCGCCCGGCGGCAAGGGCGCCAACCAGGCCCTGGCCGCGGTGCGCGCAGGGGCCCAGGTGCGCATGGTGGGCGCGGTCGGCAAGGACAGTTTTGCCGCCGAAGCGCTCGCCCTTCTCAAGGCCGGCAATGTCGATCTCTCCGGCGTCGGCCAGAGCTTCGCCTCCACCGGCACGGCTTTGATCCTGGTCGGCGCCGACGGAGAAAACGTTATTGCCGTCGTGCCTGGCGCCAATGATTCGGTCGTGCCAGGGGATGTTGCCAAGGCTTTTCTCAAAAGGGGCGATGTCGTGCTCTTGCAGCACGAGATCCCGTTGCAGACGGTCGAGGCCACGCTCGATGCGGCGCGTGCGGCTGGCGCCGTCAGCCTGCTCAACACCGCCCCCTTCCGTGCGGAGGCCGCAGGCCTCCTCGGCAAGGCCGACTACGCTGTCGCCAACGAAACCGAGTTCGATCTCTATGGCGAGGCCCTGGCGCTCTCCGGGCGCGACCGCCCTGCCCGCATGCGCGACTATGCCGGCAAGACAGGCCGCGCGATCGTCGTCACACTCGGCGGCGACGGCGTGCTGGCCGCCACGCCGGACGATTTCCTTACCATTGCGGCGCTGAAGATCACGCCGGTCGACACGGTCGGCGCCGGCGACACCTTCTGCGGCTATTTCGGCGCCGGCCTGTCGTCCGGCCTGTCGCTTGAGCAAGCGCTTACCCGTGCCGCTGCGGCCGGCTCGCTCGCCTGCCTGAAACCCGGCGCGCAGCCGGCGATTCCCTTGGCAAAGGACGTCGACGCGGCTTTGGCGGGCGCCCGCTAAGCCATGCGTCCCGTCACCAAGCATCCCGCACCGCCAGCAGGCGATATTTGCCGGCTGTCCACCGTCGAGCTCGCCGACAAGATCAGGCAGCGCCATTTGTCGGCACGCGAGGTGGTCAGCGCTTTCCTGGACCGCATCGAGGCCGTGAACCCGCTGGTCAACGCCATCGTCTCGCTGCGCGAGCGCGCCGATATCCTGGCCGAGGCCGACAGGGCGGACGAACATCTCGCGCACGGCGGCGAGACGGGATCGCTGTTCGGCCTGCCGATCGCCATCAAGGACCTCGCCCTGACCAAGGGGCTCAGAACCACGTTCGGCTCGCCGATCTTCGGCGATTTCATTCCCGACGAGGACGAATTCTTCGTCGAGCGCATCCGCAAGGCCGGCGCCATCATCATCGGCAAGACCAACGTCCCGGAATTCGGGCTGGGCTCCAACACCTACAATCCGGTGTTCGGGCCGACACTCAACGCCTTCGACCCGGCTCTGACCGCCGGCGGCTCGAGCGGCGGCGCGGCTGTGGCGCTGGCACTCGACATGGTGCCGGTCGCCGACGGCAGCGACTTCGGCGGCTCGCTGCGCAATCCGGCCGCCTATAACAACATCTACGGCTTCCGCCCCTCGCAGGGTCTTGTGCCTGCCGGTCCGGCTTTCGAGGTCTTCCATTCCCAGATGGGCGTCGAAGGACCGATGGGCCGCAGCGTGCGCGACATCGCGCTGTTGCTCGACGAACAGGCCGGCTATCACCCGCATGCACCGCTTTCGCATGACAAACAGGGTTCGTTCCTCGACAGCTTGGGAGCGAAAGCGTCCGGCGGCCGCATCGCCTGGCTGGGCAACCTCGGCGGCCACCTGCCGATGGAACCGGGCGTTCTCGATCTTTGCGAGGCCGCCCTTGCCCGCTTCGAGGACGCGTCGTTCCACAGTGAAACGCTGGTGCCGGACGTCGACTTCGAGGCGCTTTGGCAGGCTTTTGTCATCTTGCGCCAGTCAAGCAGCGGCTGCGGGCTGAAGGCGCATTATGACGACCCGGCAAAACGCCCGCTTCTGAAGCCCGAGGCTATATGGGAAGTGGAGCAGGCGATGCGCCTGACCGCGCCGCAGGTCCATGCCGCCAGCGTCCGGCGCACGTCCTGGCACCGGACGCTGTTGGCGCTGTTCGAGCGCTTCGACCTCATCGCCCTGCCGACCGCGCAGGTCTTCCCGTTCGACGTGACCACCCATTGGCCGCGCGAGATCGCCGGACGCGCCATGGACAGCTACCACCGCTGGATGCAGGTCTCGGCCTTCGCCACGCTCGGTGGCTGTCCCGCGCTCAACGTGCCCGTCGGCTTTGACGCCAGGGGCAGGCCGATGGGCATGCAGCTGATTGGGCGGCCGCGCGGCGACCTCGCCGTGCTGCGTGCGGGCGCGGCCTTTGATGCGGCTCTGCCCTGGTCGGCAGGAGCGGCTTGAACGATCGGTAGGCAATGCGAGCGACTTGCAACGGTAGCGGCGCCGTGCATTGATCCGCGGCCACCACCGCATCACCTCTGTCCCCGCTCGAGGAAAGACCATGTCGCTGGAACTTTACGCAACCTATGTCGTCGCTTGCATTGTCATCATCCTGGTGCCCGGGCCGACGGTGACGCTGATCATCGCCAACAGCATCCGCCACGGCTCGCGCGCCGGGCTTGCCAATGTAGCCGGCACCCAGGCCGGCCTTGCCATCATGATCGCCATCGTCGGCATCGGCCTCAACACGCTGATCGCCGGCATGGGCCACTGGTTCGAATGGGTGCGGCTGATCGGCGCCGCCTATCTGATCTGGATGGGCGTGCAGATGTTCCGCGCCAAGGGCACGCTGAACCCGGACGGCTCGGCCAAGAAACCGCGCGGCGGCTTCTTCCTGCAAGGCCTCCTAGTGGCGATCAGCAATCCCAAGACGCTTGTCTTCTTCGGCGCCTTCTTCCCGCAGTTCATCGCGCCGCAGGGCAACTACACGCTGCAGATCGCGGTGATGGGCCTGACCGCGATGATCTTCGCCGCCATGTCGGACTCGACCTACGCCCTTGCCGCGGGCCGCGCCGGCCGGCTGCTGTCGGCCAGCCGCGTCAGACTGATGTCACGCATCAGCGGCAGCTTCCTGTTCGGCGGCGGGCTGTGGCTGGCGTTTTCGAAGGCAAAATGAGCGACGCCTCTTCCTTCCCCCCTTGTGGGGGAAGGTGGATCGGCGCGAAGCGCCGAGACGGATGAGGGGTGTTCCAGGGAACACCAACGGCTCACTCCGCTGGAACACCCCTCATCCGTCGCCTTCGGCGACACCTTCCCCCACAAGGGGGAAGGAAGAGGCGCTTCTACAACCGCCCCAGCCTCTCGACCAGCAGCGCGAAGAAGCCGTCATGGTCGATGTCGCGCATCACCGTGGCGTTCTTTTCCCGCTTGGTGATGCCCCACCAGTCGATCACCGTCATGCCCATGGTCAGCTCCGAGGAGGTCTCGACACTGACATTGCAGCGGCGGCCCTTGAACAGCTCCGGCTTGATCAGATAGGCGATCACGCACGGATCGTGCAGCGGCCCGCCATCGGTGCCGTACTT
This sequence comes from Mesorhizobium sp. WSM4832, assembly GCF_055811115.1. Lineage (NCBI taxonomy): Bacteria > Pseudomonadati > Pseudomonadota > Alphaproteobacteria > Hyphomicrobiales > Phyllobacteriaceae > Mesorhizobium > Mesorhizobium sp. WSM4832. The sequence goes on from NZ_JBVVQH010000002.1 coordinate 415,789, forward strand.
TTCCTCGTCGTAGCGTTCGAAGAATTCCAGCATCTCGGCCGTCGCGGTGCCTACCTTGGTGCCGAGCTGGCGGAAAGCCTGTATGCGCTTGGAGGTGGTCAGCGCCTTGTGGGTAACGTCGAGCGGCATCATCACGATCGGAATGCCCGATTTGAACACCAAATCGGCGGCTTGGGGGTCGACATAGATGTTGAATTCGGCGGCTGGCGTGACATTGCCGCCCTCGAAGAAGCCGCCGCCCATCAAGACGATTTCCTTGATGCGCGGCGCGATCCTGGGCTCGCGGATCAGCGCCAGCGCGATGTTGGTGAGCGGTCCGAGCGGGCAGAGCGTGATCGTGCCGCTTTCCTCGCGCATCAGCGTCTCGACGATGAAATCGACGGCGTACTGCTCCTGCAGCTTCGTGGTCGGCTCAGGCAGCTGCGGGCCGTTCAGGCCGGTCTTGCCATGCACTTCCTCTGCGGTGACGAGTTGGCGCGCCAGCGGGCGGATGGCGCCGGCATAGACCTTGATATCGGGCCTGCCGGCCAGTTCGCAGATCTTGCGGGCATTGTTCTGGGTCAGCTTCAGCGGCACGTTGCCGGCAACCGCGGTTATGCCGACGATCTCCAGCTCGGAACTGCCGAGCGCCAGCAATATGGCGACGGCATCGTCCTGGCCGGGATCCGTGTCGATGATGATCTTTCTGGATTGGGGCATTTCAATTCCTTTTGGGAGTCTTTTTGGGCGGGGTTTAGAGCATGATCCCGAAAAGTGGGAACCGGTTCTCGGACAAGATCATGCTCCAACGAAGAGCTGAAACCAGGATGGCGGTTGAACGAAACGTCATCCTGATTTCGGTGGCTTGAACTTGATCGCGCGGCGGACCATATCAAGACCATCGGGAAAAATGCCATCCGGGTTTTTCCAGTTTGTGTCGCTCTTCAGAGGACAGTGTAACAATGAGTCGAATGACGCCGTTCTCCAGCCCGCTTCTTCTGGGCTTTGATGCCATGGAAAAGACGCTTGAGCGTCTGGCGAAGTCCGGCGACAGCTATCCGCCGTACAACATCGAACGCCTCAACGCCGCCGACGGCAAGGCCGAAAGGCTGCGCATCACACTGGCCGTTGCCGGTTTTGCCGAGAGCGACCTCGATGTCACCACGGAGGAAAACCAGCTGATCGTGCGCGGCCGTCAGACCGACGACACCGAGCGCGAATTCCTCCATCGCGGCATCGCCGCGCGCCAGTTCCAGCGCTGTTTCGTGCTGGCCGACGGCATGCGGGTGGTCGCTGCGGAATTGAAGAACGGCCTGCTGTCGATCGATCTCGACCGTCCGGAGGCCGAGCGGCTGGTACGGAAAATAAACATATCGGTGAAAGACTAACCTTCGCCGATGGCTCTATGCGAGGCGGCCAATCGTGGCGTCCTCGCGCCAAGGAGGCTTGAAATGACCAGAACTGACGAAACGATCACCATGACCAGCGGCGAACTCGCCCATCTCGGCGAAGGTTCGGTCGCTTATCTGAGGAAAGTATCGAGCGATGACCTGCGCGGCCGCTTCCCCGGCCTCGGCGAAATCGCGCCCGGCCTGGAACTGTGGGCGCTGTTTGCCGCCAACGGTCAGCCGATCCTGCTTTCCGATGCCCGTGACCGGGCGCTGGCGGGTGCGCTGGAGAACGATCTGACCACTGTCGCGATCCACTAACGCGACTTTGGGCCTTCGAAATGGGAAGGGTCGCCCGCGGCGGCCCTTGGAAGATTTAATCCAAAAACTTCAAGCTGCGTGCGAGGCCTGCGTGTCCGACAGCAGCGCGTGAATTGCCACCGCGTCGCGCGTCCCCCGGATCTTGGCGACCGTGTCGGCGTCGCGCAGCACGCGCGCGATGCGCGACAGCGCCTTGAGATGGTCGGCGCCCGCGCCTTCCGGCGCAAGCAGCAGAAACACCAGGTCGACCGGCTGGTCGTCCAGCGCCTCGAAATCGACCGGCGTTTCCAGCCGGGCGAAGACGCCGGCGATCCGCTTCACGCCGGCGAGCTTGCCGTGCGGAATGGCGATGCCGTTGCCGACGCCGGTCGAGCCCAGCCGTTCGCGCTGCAGGATGGTGTCGAACACCTCCCGTTCCGGAATTCCCGAAATCGCTGCCGCCCTCTCCGACAGCAATTGCAGAAGCTGCTTTTTGGAATTCGCCTTCAACGCCGGCATGATCGCCGAGACGCTGATGAGATCACTCAGATCCATGCTTGAAAAATCCCTTGCTCGCCTGCCGCGCCAGTCGTCGCCCCCTCGCGCGGCTGGCTTCTTATCCCTGCGCGACTTTGGTCGTCGATGGATCGATCCAGCCGATATTGCCATCCGGCCGGCGGTAGACGATGTTGAGATGGTCGTTTCCGGCATTGCGGAAAACAAAAACCGGGCTGTCGCTGGTGTCGAGCTCAATGACAGCCGACGCCACCGACATGGTCCGCAGCGTCATGCTTGATTCGGCCACGATGACCGGAGCGAAGTCCTCCGGAATATCTTCCTCATCGTCGGTGAGAGGAGCCATCACCGTGTAGGCGATGTCGGTCGGCTCTTCGCCATTGCCGGTACTGTGCGACTTCAGCCGGCGCTTGTAGCGGCGCAGCCGCGTTTCCAGGCGATCGGCGGCCGCCTCGAAGGCAAGCGTCGGGTCCTGGGCGTCGCCGGTCGCCTGCAAAGAAGCGCCGGAATCGAGCCGGACCATGCAGTCGGCGGAGAAACGCGACCCCGATTTGATGACCGTGACATGTCCTGAAAAACCCCGATCGAAATATTTCTCGATCGCCTCCCCGACCCGGTCGTTGATGCGCGTGCGGAACGCATCGCCGATGTCCATGTGTTTTCCCGAAATGCGTAGATTCATCTGAAAACTGACCTTCCTTGCTCAGGCTTCAAACTGTTCCCGAGTTTATACCCGTGGTGCGCGCGCACAAGCTTTGCAGCGGCATGCGCGCCGATTTTAGACCCGAACTTTCCGGTTGATCACAAGTCGCCTTCTTGGCCGTCCATGGCCGTGTCTGACGGACCCATTCGCAAGCGGGCATTACCGCCCCGCTCATGCGGGCGGGCTTCTAGACACTTCATTGCGGCTTGTCAATGAAGCTTGGAAATTGTGGAAAATCCGCCGTCGGGCGCTCTTTCACCGCCCGACATTCGCGAGCGCCCGCTTTTCCCGTCGCCGCTGCACCGACGATGGTATGTTCATGCCTTCGCGATACTTCGCGACGGTGCGGCGCGCGATGTCGACGCCGTTTTCCTTGAGCATGTCGACGATGGCGTCGTCGGAAAGCACGTCGGCGGGCTTTTCCTCCTCGATCATCTGCTTGATGCGGTCGCGAACGGCCTCGGACGAATGCGCTTCGCCGCCTTCCGCCGAGGCGATCGATGCCGTGAAGAAATAGCGCAGCTCGAAGACGCCGCGCGGCGTCAGCATGTATTTGTTGGCGGTGACGCGGCTGACAGTCGATTCATGCATGCCGATGGCGTCGGCCACCGTGCGCAGGTTGAGCGGCTTGAGGTGCCGTACGCCATGGACGAGGAAGGCGTCCTGCTGCCGCACGATTTCCGAGGCCACCTTGAGGATGGTCTTCGCCCGCTGGTCGAGGCTGCGCGTCAACCAGTTGGCGTTCTGCAGGCATTCGGCGAGAAAATCCTTTTCCGCCTGGTCCTTGGCGTGGCTCGAGATGCGGGCAAAGTAGACATTGTCCACCAGCACGCGCGGCAGCGTGTCGGCGTTGAGCTCGACCGCCCAGCTGCCGTCATTGGCGGTGCGGACCTCGACATCGGCGACAATCTCATCGCTTGCGCCGCCTGAAAACGCCAGACCGGGTCTCGGATCGAGCGCGCGGATTTCGGCCAGCATGTCGAGGAGATCCTCCTCGTCGACCCCGCAGATGCGTTTCAGCGTCTGGAAATCCCGCCGCGCCAAAAGCTCGAGGTTGGCGACCATGGCTTTCATCGCCGGATCGAGCCGGTCGCGCGCCGCCAGCTGCAACGACAGGCACTCGGCAAGGTCGCGCGCGAAAAGGCCTACCGGCTCGAAGGTCTGGCAGATGCCGAGCACACGCGCCACCGCCGCTTCGTCCGTACCGAGCCGTGCCGCGATCTCATCGAGGTCAGCGCGCAGATACCCGGCCTCGTCGAGCCCGTCGGCGAGCTCACCCGCGACGAGGCGTTCGCCGGGGCTGAGGGAAGCAAGCGCGACCTGCGCGCCGACATGTTCGCGCAGCGTAACGGCGGCCGCCGCCATGTCGCCGACATCGAACCCTTCCGATGACGCCGAGCCGGCGCCACTGCCGGCGGCCGACTTCCACTGCGCCGTGAGATCCGGCCCCAGCCTCTCACTGGTGCCGGGATCGTCGGGAAACAGGTTCTCCAGGGAGGAATCGAGCTTTTGCGAGATCGCTTCCGCGCTCCACTCCGTCTCGCCCTCGAACCAGTCGCCTTCGGGATCCCGCTCCGGCGCGACCTCGCTTTTCTGGGCCTGGTCGCTGGCGGCATCGTTCTGCGGTTCGGCCCGCTCCATCAGCGGGTTGCGCTCGATCTCCTCGTCGATGAAGCGCTCGAGCTCGACATGGGTGAGCTGCAGCAGCCGGATCGACTGCATCAGCTGCGGCGTCATCACCAGCGACTGGGACTGTCTGAGCTGCAGTTTGGCTGCCAGCGCCATGGTGGGGTTCAAACGCCTCGTCTACGCGTCGATTATTGTTTTTCGGTCGGGCATACAAACTGGCCCGGCTTTTGCTTGTCAAGGAAAACGCTAGCAGCTCCGGCTTACCGGAGCGTTATCGAGTGCTAAAATAGCCGAAAGTCGCAACCCGGCCACCGAGAATCAGAGCGTAAAGCCCTCGCCGAGATAAAGCCGCCGCACATCGGCGTTGGCGACGATCTCGTCGGCCCGGCCATGCGTCAGCACCTGGCCGGCATGGATGATATAGGCGCGGTCGATCAGGCCGAGCGTCTCGCGCACATTATGGTCGGTGATCAAAACGCCGATGCCGCGCGCCGTGAGATGTCGGACGAGCTGTTGGATGTCGGCGACGGCGATTGGGTCGATGCCGGCGAAGGGCTCGTCGAGCAGCATATAGGCCGGCCGTGTCGCCAGCGCCCGCGCGATTTCGAGGCGCCGCCGTTCGCCGCCCGACAGCGACATTGACGGTGCTTTGCGCAGATGGCTGATGTGAAACTCCTCGAGCAGCTCGTCGAGCGTACGTTCGCGCTCCTTGCGGCTCTTTTCCACCACCTCGAGCACGGCGCGGATGTTCTGCTCGACATTCAGGCCGCGGAAGATCGATGCTTCCTGCGGCAGATAGCCGATACCAAGGCGGGCGCGCCGGTACATCGGCATCGAGGTGACATCGAAGCCGTCGATCTCGATCGTCCCTTCATCGACCGGGACAAGGCCGGTGACCATGTAGAAACAGGTGGTCTTGCCGGCGCCGTTGGGGCCAAGCAGGCCGACCGCCTCGCCGGCGCGCACGCCAAGCGTCACCCCGCTGACCACCTTGCGGCCCTTGTAGCTCTTGGTCAGGCCCTTGGCGATCAGGGTGCCCTTGAACTTCGCCTTGTCGGTGCCGACCGTCGCCGGAGCAGCGGGTTGTGCGGCCGCCCGCCCCGGAAGGCGGGCAAGCAGCGAAGTCACGCCGGCCATTACTTGCTCGACGCTCCCTGCTGCTGCGCGTCCTGCTTCTGCGGCTTGAACATCATGACGACGCGAGGGCAACCTTCGACATTGCCGAGGCCGCTCTTCATCTGCACGGTGAGCTTGCAGCCCTTGAGCACATTGTCGCCCTGCGACAGCACCACTTCCTTGCCCGAAAGCACCAGTACCTGCGTCTTCATGTCGAATTTGCCGGTGTCGCCGGTGGCGATCTGGTCGTTTGATTTGATGTAGACTTTGTTCTCGACCTCCAGGTGGTCGATATTGGCTGCGCCCGTCATCGCCGACGCGCCGGCCGCGGCAATTTTGCCGTTATTGGCATCCTTGACATAATAGACCGTCATCTTGCCGGCCTTGAGCAGGGTCGGCCCCTGATTGACGGTCACGTTGCCGCTGAACACGGCCATGCTGTCGGCCTGCCGGACCTCGAGCTTGTCGCTCTCGATCTGGATCGGCTGGTCACCCGACAGTTTGAGCCCGGGGATCTGGCTGGTCGCGCTCGATTGCGCGAACGAATGCGCCGTCCCCAAAAACAGCAATGCGGCAGCACCCAGAAGCCATGCGGATTTACTGCGACGCATTCTGTTCTCCACTGTTGACCCCTGCCGCCTTCAACGCAGCTGGATCGATGTTGACCCGCACCCGGTTCTCGAAGACCACGAGCCTGCCATTGTCCTCGACCGACATCGAGTCCGCGGTGATGCGCGACCCGCCACGGCTGACGTCGACCGGATTGCTCGTCTTCATAGAGCCTTTGCCCATGTCTAGGAAGATCGATTTGAATTTCGCCACAAGGCCGTCTGTCGTGGTCACGCTGACGTCGCTGGTCAGGTCCATCGTATTGGCATCGCGGTTGTAGATACCGTGCGCGGCATCGACCGACACGATATTGTCGGTGGCCACGGGCAGTTTGGCGTTGATGCCTTCGAGGTCGATGACGGCCTGCTGGCCGACATCCTGCGTCGCCCTGGTCGCCGTCAGCGAATATGGCAGCTTCTGCTTGGTGAAACCATTGAGCTTCGGATTGGCCATCACCAGCTTGCCGTCCGAAAACGCCGTGCCGTCTGCCTGCACGGAGACGGACCCGGGCGCTTTAAGATAGGAATAGACCGGAAAGGCGACTGCAATCGCGACCGCGAGCAGCGGCACCGCGAATTTCAGGACGCGGACGCGGCGCGAGTGCCGTTGCGCGCGGTCGAACGCATCGCCACGCGTGCCGCCTTGGGCCGCGGGAGCCGATACCGTTTCGGTATCGCTCATTTCGTCAGATCGCGCCAACATGACTTTTCTAATGGACCTTTGTCCGCCCAAACACCGACTATAGGTGGTATGCCGGCACCTACAAGCAAGCACAAGCGGAGGAAAACTGCAAAAATGTGACGGCTGCCGCTCGCAAATCGAGAGCGATCCGGCGGCACGGCCCGTACTTCATAGCAGATACAGACCGGTTGCGTTAATTTTTCGTGAGATCGACGTCAACGTCGAGGCTCGAAGCCGGACCTTTCAGGAAACGGTAGCCGTGTGCCGAGGCTTGCTTTAAAAGCGTGCTTTCCCACCGACCCATGAGGCTGACGATGGCAATGAGAGCCGACGACCTGATCGACCGCCGCCGCTTGCGCCGCAAGCTGACTTTCTGGCGCGTGGCCGCTTTTGTGGTTCTGGCGGCAGCCGTGGTCGCCTTCTCGGCCTGGTTCTATGACGATAATTTTACCGGCCGGGCGGTCCCCCATATCGCCAAGGTCAAGATTGAAGGCACCATCACCGAGGACGAGGAACTGGTCAAAAGGCTGGAAGACATCCGCGCATCGCCGGAGGTGAAGGGCGTCATCCTGTCGATCGATTCGCCCGGAGGCACCACGGTCGGCGGCGAGTCCACCTTCGAGGCAGTGCGCAAGCTTGCCGGCGACAAGCCGGTGGTGGCCGAAGTCGGCACGCTGGCGGCGTCGGCCGGCTATATGATCGCAAGCGCGGCCGACCATATCGTTGCCCGCAAGACCTCGATCGTCGGCTCGATCGGCGTGCTGATCCAGTATCCCGATGTCAGCGGCCTCATGGATAAGCTCGGCATCAAGCTGGAAGAAGTGAAATCATCGCCGCTCAAGGCTTCGCCCTCGCCCTTCAAGCCGACCAATGACGACGAGCGCGCCATGGTGCGCAAGCTGATCCTCGACAGCTATGATTGGTTCGTCGGCATCGTCGCCGACCGCCGCAAGATGACGCATGAACAGGCGCTGGCCCTGGCCGACGGTTCGATCTTCACCGGCCGCCAGGCCTTAGCCAATCATCTGGTCGATGCCGTCGGCGGTGAGCAGGAGGCGATCGACTGGCTGGCGACCAAGGGCGTGGACGGCAAGCTGAAGGTTGTCGAGTGGAAGGACAAGGACAGGCGGGGCGGTTTCCTGTTTTCCCAGTCGATGGCAAAAGTGGCGGCCAAGGCCCTCGGCCTGCCCGATTCCGGCGGCGATATCATTCATGAGCTCGGCGCCGACCGCTTGTTTCTTGACGGTCTCGTTTCGGTCTGGCACCCTTGAGGTGCCGTTGGGACGTGCCAAAAAAGCAATAAAATCATCCTGATAATCGGTTGCAGTGGTTTTACGGGGAACGTTCTATGATCAAATCCGAACTTGTGCAGATCATTGCTGCACGCAACCCGCACCTTTTCCTGCGCGACGTCGAAAACATCGTCGGCGCGATCTTTGACGAGATCACCGACGCGCTTGCCGAGGGCAACCGGGTCGAGTTGCGCGGTTTCGGTGCCTTTTCGGTGAAAAACCGTCCCGCCCGCACCGGCCGCAACCCGCGCACCGGCGAATCCGTCGAGGTCGAGGAAAAGTGGGTGCCGTTCTTCAAGACCGGCAAGGAGTTGCGCGAAAGGCTGAACGGCGGCAAATAGGCGCCGCGCCGGCGGGGTTGAAACGGCATTTTGGCGCTTAAAGCATGTCTTCCGAAAAAGTGAGGACGGGTTTCGGGGCAAAGACATGCGCGCTTCAAGAAGCCCCTCCATGGAGATTTGATGTTCAATCGCTTCATCCTCGTCGTTGTCTTCGTGCCGCTGGCCGTCATCCTGATCGCGCTCGCCGTCGCCAACCGCGGCTCCGTCGCCTTCACGCTCGATCCGTTCCATCCCGGCAATCCCGCGCTGACGCTGAACTTGCCGCTTTTCATCTTCCTTTTCCTGGCCTTGGCCATCGGCATCGTTGTCGGCAGCTTCGCCACGTGGGTGAAACAGGGCCGCTATCGCAAGCTCGCGCGCCAGCGTGGTCTCGAGGCGGAAAACCTGCGCCAGGCGGTGAGCCGTGCACCCGCAGCGCCTAACGGACCGGCGCTGCCCAAGCCGACGAACTAATGCATGTCGCCCAGAAGTGTGCTGCGGTTCTGGGACAACAACATGCATAAAAACAAAGACTTAAAGCGTGTCGCCTGAATCCGTTTCAGCGCTACATGCTTTAAGTAACGCATTACGGAGCCTCAGATGCTGACCATTTCGGCCGCCGAGGTCGACCGCGCGCTGACCTTTCCCGGCCTCGTCGAGACGCTGCGCACCGCCTTTCGCGATGGCGCCGTGCAGCCGGTTCGCCACCATCATGGCGTCGAGCGGCCGGACGGCGCCGCCTCGACCCTGCTTTTGATGCCGGCTTGGACCGACTTCAACGCCGCCGGCACCTCGGCGGGGGGCCATATCGGCGTCAAGATCGTCACCGTGTCGCCGGACAACAACGCCATCGGCAAACCGGCGGTGATGGGCCTCTATCTTCTGCTCGACGGCGTCACCGGCGAGCCCGAAGCGCTGATCGACGGCCAGCGGCTGACGCAGTGGCGCACGGCCTGCGCCTCCGCGCTCGCCGCCTCCTATCTCGCGCGCCAGGACGCCTCGCGGCTTTTGGTGATCGGCGCCGGCGCGCTGTCGCCGTTCCTTGCCAGGGCGCATTCGGCGGTCAGGCCGATCAAATCCATCCGCATCTGGAACCGCACGCCGGCCAATGCCGAAAAGGCAGCGGCCGCCTTGCGCGCCGAAGGCCTTCCGGCAAATGCCGCTGGCGATCTCGATGCAGAACTTGCCGAGGCCGACATCGTCACTTCCGCGACGATCTCGAGCACGCCGCTGGTCAAGGGCGCGCTGCTGAAACCGGGCACCCATGTCGATCTCGTCGGCGGCTTCACGCCGGCGATGCGCGAAAGCGACGACGACGCCATTTCCCGCGCCCGCGTTTATGTCGACACCCGCGCCGGTGCCACCAAGGAAGCCGGCGACATCGTCCAGCCGCTGGCCTCGGGTCTGCTGAAGCCCGAAGCGATCATCGCCGACCTGCACGAGCTCGCGCGCGGCGAAAAACAGGGCCGGCAGAACGACAGTGAGATTACGCTGTTCAAGTCGGTTGGCGCAGCGCTTGAAGATCTCGCCGCCGGCATCGCCGTCTACAAGGCGCTCAGGTAGGCAGTAGGGGTTGGGCAGTAGGCAATAGGGAAGATAAGCCTCTGCCTACTGCCTACTGCGCATTCGGCCAGTAGACGCGCACGCGATGATTGTCCGGATCGAGCGCGACGAAAGTGCGGCCGAAGTCCAGATCGGTCGGCGTCTGCAAGATGTTCAGTCCGCGCTCCGCCCAGTCCGCATGCGTCGCATCGACGGCGCTCGCGTCCGCAACCGCGATCACGATCTCGCCACCTCCGCCGGTCGCCGCAGCCGCCGGCTCCACCGTATGGCGCGACCACAGGCCGAGCTTGAAGCCCTTGTCGAGCACGAACATCACGAAGGTCGGCGAGGACTCGACCGGCTCGCGTCCGAGCAGCTTGGCATAGAAAGCGCCGCTGTTTTCCGGGCTGTCGACATAGAGGATGACGAAATTCGGCGTGGTCATATCTGATCTCCAAAGTGTCTGAACCTTGGGAACCATAGGCGGGCCTACTGTCAGATTCTGGCAGCAGCGATCAGCCGGGAGCGTTTTTCGTGCCGTTCTGGCCGGGCGCGTCGAGCGTCGCCCTCCACTCTTTCAGCATTGCCTGGCGGCGGCGCGGATAGCGCATGTCGGTCGCCGTCAGGTCGGACATCCGGTCGGCGCGGAAATGGCGGAAATCCTGGCGCATCTCGCACCACGCCACCACTACCCGCACCTTGTCGAAGAAGCTCAGCGCGAACGGCCAGACCAGGCGCTTCGATGCCGAACCACCGGCATCGCGATAGAGGAAGCCGAGCTTGCGCTCGTCGCGGATCGCCTGCCGTACGACACCAAGGTCGACGGTCTCGGTATTTTCCGCGCGTGGCCCGACGAGCAGCGTCGTCGCGTCGAGATCCTCCCGCAGGTCGTCCGGCAGCACCGCCGCGATCTTGGCCAGCGCATCGGCCCCGGCAGCGGCCAACCGCTTGTCCGGTTGCTTTGCCACCCAGCGCGAGCCGAGCACGATCGCCTCGATCTCCTCGTCGGTGAACATCAGCGGCGGCAGCATGAAGCCGGGCTTCAGCACATAGCCAAGCCCCGCCTCGCCTTCGATAGGCGCGCCCTGCCCCTGCAGCGTCGCGATGTCGCGATAGAGCGTGCGGATCGAGATGCCCATCTCGTCCGCAAGCGTATGGCCGCTCACCGGCCGGCGGTGGCGGCGCAGTATCTGGACAAGGTCGAGCAGGCGTTCTGAGCGGGACATCGATTTCGTCGTCACGGATGATGGACCATAGGGCTGGGGCGCGCATCACGGCAAGCGACCCGATGCTACGGAACGCCTGTGTCTCATCCCCGTTCTCTCCGCAATGGAGATGCGCGGATTCCTGCTGTTCTGGTCGGTGCTCGCCGCCACGATCGCGGCGCTCAGCCTTGGACCGTCCTTTGCCCATGTGCTGGAATCGCTGCCCAGGCTGACCAGATGGTCGCCGGCGCTCTGGCGCGAGGCGACGGTCTTCAATGCGCAGTATCAACTGTTTCTGTTGGTGGGGGCGCCGCTCGACATCGCGGCGATCCTCTGTCCGGCACTGCTTGCCTGGATGCTGCGTGAAGAACCCTCCGCCTTCCGGTTCGTGCTCGTAGCGACGTTGCTATATGCGGTCGCGCTGGCGCTCTGGTTCGGGCTTGTCAAACCGCCCAACGACATTCTTGCGACCTGGACGCCGGGTCCAATTCCAGAAAACTTCGAAGCTGTCCGGCTGCGTTGGGAAACCGGCCACATGGCGGTCACCGCGGCGAAAGTGCTCGGCTTCGTTTCGCTTTGCTTCGGCCTGTTCAGTGTCCGGCATGGTTGATGGCCACCATCGGAATAGGCCACGGTTTGTTGCGCCGGTAGGCTGAGCTGTGGCAGAAGCGGGCCGAACCGCCGGAGATGACCCTTCTTGAAATCTTTTCGCGACAAACGCCGCGATGGCCGCCCGCATCCCGCAAGGGCGGAACAGGCCCGCCCCCGAGATGCGTTCGCGGCTGGACGCCAGCAGGCAGCGCCCGCCGAGCGCCGCGAATCGAAACCGACGGACCGGCAGGAAGCCAAGCCGCTGCCGCGCGTGCTTGCGCGTCGCGAGGGCGCGTTGCCCGCCGAGCGCCTGCCATTGATCCTCGAAGTCGCGCCCAACGCCGATTACGCGCTGCTGGACAGCGGCGCCGGCGAGAAGCTGGAGCAATACGGCCCCTACCGCATCGTGCGCCCCGAGGGCCAGGCGATCTGGCAGCGAGCCCTTCCGGCGAAGGAGTGGGAGCGCGCCGACGCCGTCTTCACCGGCGACACAGACGAGGAAGGCATCGGCCGCTGGCGCTTTCCAAAGGCGCCGCTCGGCGAAACCTGGCCGATGAAGCATGACGGCATCTATTATCTCGGCCGCTTCACCTCGTTCCGCCACGTCGGCGTCTTTCCGGAGCAGGCTTCGCATTGGAACCATATGGCGGGGCTGATCGCGGCGGCGAAGCGCCCGGTCAAGGTGCTCAACCTGTTCGGCTATACCGGCTTGGCCTCGCTGGTGGCGGCCCGCGCCGGCGCCGAGGTCACCCATGTCGATGCCTCGAAGAAGGCGATCGGCTGGGCGCGCGAGAACCAGGAAATGGCCGGCCTTGCCGACAAGCCGATCCGCTGGATCGTCGAGGACGCGGTGAAATTCGCCGAGCGCGAGGAACGCCGCGGCAGCCGTTACGACATCGTGCTTTTCGACCCGCCGGCCTACGGCCGCGGCCCGAAGGGCGAGGTCTGGCAATTGTTTGAGGACCTGCCGGGCCTCACCGATCTCTGCCGCTCGATCCTGACGCCGAAGCCCTTGGCCGTCGTTCTTACCGCCTATTCGATCCGCGCCTCCTTCTTCGCCATCCATGCGCTGATGCGCGATACCTTCGCCGGGATGGGCGGCACGGTCGAGTCCGGCGAACTGATCATTCGCGAGAAATCGGCCGGCCGCGCGCTGTCGACCTCGCTGTTCTCGCGCTGGGTGGCTTGAATGACTGCACATGACGGCGCGCGCCCTGTCGGGCAGGTCAAGGAAGTCACCAGCCTTGCCAATCCCCTGGTCAAGGACATCAAGGCGCTTGCGCTGAAGAAATTCCGCGACCAGCAGAACGCCTTCATGGCCGAGGGCCTGAAACTCGTCATCGACGCCCTCGATCTTGGCTGGTCGATCAGGACTTTGGTCTTCGCCAAGGCTGGCCGCGGCAACGCGGCGGTCGAAAAGGTCGCCGCGCGCACCGTCGCAGCCGGCGGCACCGTACTCGAAGTTTCGGAAAAGGTGCTGGCGGCAATCACCCGCCGCGAAAACCCGCAAATGGTGGTCGGTGTCTTTGCGCAGCGGACCGTGCCGCTGAAGGACATCCGCGCCAAGGACGGTGACGTCTGGGTCGCGCTCGACCGGGTGCGTGACCCAGGCAACCTCGGCACCGTGATCCGCACCGTCGACGCCGTCGGCGCCAAGGGCGTCATCCTGGTCGGCGACACCACCGACCCGTTCTCGCTGGAAACGGTGCGCGCCACGATGGGCTCGATCTTCGCCGTGCCGGTCGCCAAGGCGACCGAGCAGGCCTTCCTCGCCTGGCGGCGCGATTTTTCGGGTCTCGTCGTTGGAACCCACCTCAAAGGCGCGGTCGACTATCGCTCGGTCGATTTTTCCAGGGGGCCGGTCTTGCTGCTGATGGGCAATGAGCAGCAGGGGCTGCCGGACAACCTCGCCGAAAGCTGCGATCGCTTGCTCCGGATACCCCAAGCCGGCCGCGCCGATTCGCTCAATCTGGCGGTGGCCACCGGCGTGATGCTGTTCGAGATCCGGCGCGGCGCGTTGAAGCTCGAGCCTGACACACGATGAGGACCGCCAAGTGAAATCCTGGTCCCCCTACATTGTCCTGGTCGTCGTCGCCATTGCGCTCGACCAGTGGATCAAGCAGCTGGTCGAGAACGGTCTCGCCTTCCAGGAAAAGGTCGATCTCCTGCCGTTCCTGGCGCTGTTTCGCACCTATAACACCGGCATCGCCTTCTCGATGTTCTCGTCCTTCGGCGATATCGGCCTGGTGGTCATCGCCGTGCTGGTCGTCGCCTTCGTGCTCTATCTCGCCACGCGCACGCCGGCCGGCCATTTCATCGCCCGAACCGGCTTTGCCCTGATCATCGGCGGCGCGCTCGGCAACCTCATCGACCGCGCCGTCTACGGCCACGTCATCGACTACATCCTGTTCCACACGCCGGTCTGGTCCTTCGCGGTGTTCAACCTCGCCGACGCCTTCATTTCGATCGGCGCGGCGCTTGTCGTCTTCGACGAGCTGATCGGCTGGCGGCGCGAGGTGAAGCCTCAGGATCCCGGCAATTGACCTCACGCGGTTGAAACCGCAGACTTCTCACCAGCCAGAACCGAGGAGAAAACCATGCCCGACACCTTCAAAGCCATCCTCGTTTCGCGCGATGCCGAAAAGAAGCAGTCGGTCGATGTCGTCGACCTCACCGATGCCGATCTGATGGAAGGCGATGTCACCGTCGCCGTCGAGGCGACTACGGTGAACTACAAGGACGGGCTCGCCATCACCGGCAAGGCGCCGGTTGTGCGCCGCTGGCCGCTGGTTCCGGGCATCGATTTCGCCGGCACGGTGATCTCCTCTTCGCATGCCGACTGGCGCAAGGGCGATAAGGTGATCCTCAACGGCTGGGGCGTCGGCGAGACGCATTACGGCGCCTATGCGGGCCGCGCCCGCGTCAAGGGCGACTGGCTGGTGCCACTGCCCGAAGGCATGAGCGCGCATGACGCAATGGCCGTCGGCACCGCGGGCTACACGGCAATGCTCTGCGTCATGGCGCTGGAGCGGCATGGCATCGTGCCGGATCGCGGCCCGGTGGTGGTGACGGGTGCTGCCGGCGGCGTCGGCTCGGTCGCCATCTCGATCCTCTCCAGCCTCGGCTACCATGTCATCGCCTCGACCGGCCGCAACGCCGAGAGCCCCTATCTGATCGACCTCGGCGCGGCCGAAGTGATCTCGCGCGAGGAACTCAGCCAGCCGGCAAAGCCGCTTGCCAAGGAGCGCTGGGCGGGCGGCGTCGACTCGGTCGGAAGCCATACCTTGGCCAATGTGCTGTCGATGGCCTCCTATGGCGGCGCGATCGCGGCCTGCGGCCTGGCCGGCGGCATGGACCTGCCGTCGAGCGTGGCACCCTTCATCCTGCGTGGCGTCTCGCTGCTCGGCATCGATTCTGTGATGGCGCCAAAGCCGGTGCGGCTCGAAGCATGGCGCCGCATCGGCACCGACCTCGACCTCAAGAAGCTTTCGACATTGTCGCGCACGATTGGTTTCGACGGCATTGTCGCTGCCGCGCGCGACATCGTCGATGGCAAGGTCCGGGGCCGCGTGGTCGTCGATATGTAGCTGAAAGCGATGTCGCAGAGCGACGGTCGTCCGCGACCGCGGCCGACCGGAATGCGCGCAATCGCTAAAATTCGAACGATCCGTCCCAGTCTTCCATAATTTCTGTCTGGCATGGTTTGCGCATGGTCGCGGACTCCGACATCAGGCAGGACAGCAAAGCCGCGGGCGCTGACGGGCTCATCCCCGATGCGCCGAAGCGGCAGGTGCTCGTCGCGCCGCCGCTGGCTCCTGAATTGCCGGCGGCCAGTCACGAAGGTTTGCCGTTCCTGACGATCGTCGCCATCGCCGTCCTGGCCGGGTTGGCGCATCTCACAGGAGCGCCGATCATCATTACCGTCGGCCTCGCCGCCGCGGCTCTTGCCGGCCTTGCCATGTATCTGCGCAGCCGGCGCGACGAGCGGCGCACCGCCGCCCTGCTCGACGAGACCGCCGCCCGCAGCCGCGCCGAGATCGAGACCCTCGCCGACCGCATGTGGGAGATGCAGGAGAGCGAGGAGCGCTTCCGCGGCCTGATCGACGCGCTCGGCGACCTCGTCGTCCATCGTGATCGCGATGGCCATATCGTTTATGCCAACAGCGTCTTTGCCTCGCTTGTCGAGATCGACCCGCGCGATCTCGCCGGCAAGACCTTGTCCGAGCTCGGCATCGATGTCGGCATCGTTCCCGACGCCGCCTTCTCCGACCATGAATGCCTGAGCTCCACCGATGTCGCGATCCGCACGCCGAACGGGCCGCGCTGGTTCTCCTGGATCGAATTGTCGGTGCGCGACAAGGACACGGGCGCGGTCTCGCACCGGGCGATCGCCCGCGACATCACCGCGCGCAAGCGCGCCGAATCCTCGCTGATCACCGCGCGCGAACGGGCCGAATATGCGAGCCAAGCCAAGTCACGCTTCCTCGCCACCGTCAGCCATGAGATCCGCACGCCGATGAACGGCATCATGGGCATGGCCAAGCTGCTTGCCGATACCGACCTGTCGCCAGAACAGCGCACCTATGTCGGCGCTGTCTCCACGTCGGCCAGCGCGCTGCTCGCGCTCATCGAGGACCTGCTCGACTATTCCAAGATCGAGGCCGGCCGTTTCGAACCCGAGCCGCAGCCGACTTCGCTGCGCGAAATCGCCGACAACATCATCGAGCTTCTGGCCGCGAAAGCCTTCGCCAAGAACATCGGCCTCGGCTGCCATGTCGAACCCGACGTGCCGCAGATGATCACCGCCGACCCCGGCCGCGTTCGCCAGGTGCTGCTCAACCTCATCGGCAACGCGGTGAAGTTCACCGATACGGGCGGCGTGCTGCTCACCGTGGCGCGCGCCCGCACCGAAGCCACCGACACCATCTGCTTCACTGTCGCCGACACCGGCCCGGGACTGCGTGAAGAGGACATGGAGCGCATCTTCGAGGAGTTCGAACAGTCCGACGGCACCTCGACCAGGGTGCATGGCGGCGCCGGCCTCGGCCTTGCGATCTCGAAGCGGCTGGCGGCGGCGATGGGCGGCACGATCTCGGTTTCGAGCCGGCTCGGCGAAGGATCCGAATTCGTCCTCGAGATCCCGGCGGTCGCGGCCACCGAACCGCCGCCGCACCGGCACAATATCCTTGCCGACCGGCGGGCGGTGATCGTGTCGAAAAACGCCATCGAGGCCGATGCCATCGCCCGCACGATCAGGGCCCATGGCGGCACCGTCGAGGTCGCGGCGACGCCAAGCCAGGCCGCTCCGTTCGCCGCCGGCTGCAACGTGCTCCTGATCGACGCCGCGCTCGAAAACAGCGACGGGAGGCTGCTCAGGCGGCTGCGCGACTCAGGCTTTGCGGATTGTGAAGCCATCACCCTGATTGCGCCGACGGACCGCGGCATGCTCGGCGAATTCCGCGCCAGCGGCTACGCCACCTTCCTCGCCAGGCCGGTGCGCGGCGAGACCCTTTTGCGGGTGCTGTTGACCAGCCATGGCTCCCTGCTCGCCCAGCCGCAGCCGGAGCCGCGCGGCGTCTCCTCGGCGCGCAGGCGCGACCAGGGCCTGTCGGTGCTGATCGCCGAGGACAATGACATCAACGCCATGCTCGCCCGCGCCACGCTGCTCAAGGCCGGGCATCGCGTCAAGATCGTCGGCAACGGCAAGGCCGCGGTCGAGGCCGTTACCGACGCCGGCCTCAAGTTCCGCTTCGATGTGGTGCTGATGGACCTGCATATGCCTGTCATGGACGGCCTGGATGCGATCGCCGCCATCCGCCGCCATGAAGAGTCTCTGGCGATGCCGCCGATCCCGATCATGGTGCTTTCGGCCGACAGCCAGGAAAAGACCCGGCATGCCGTGCTCGCCCACGGCGCCAGCGGCTTCGTGACCAAGCCGCTCGATCCCGAAGCGCTCGTCCAGGCGGTTGAGGGCCAGGTTGCCGCCTGAGGAAATTTTTACCCCTTGAAAACCTGAGGTTGCCTGGCTTTCGCGGCCGCAAGATAGCCGGTTGAGGGTATTGTCCAGCCGACAAAGTATTGCCCGCCACGTCGTATCACGGTACTGTCACAATCCTGTTGCACCTACACCGTATCCCCGTGCCAAGAGGGATGGCTCGAAGGAGAATCACTCGTGCATACAGTCATGCCTGAATGTGACACTCGGCCGAATGCCGGCGGCGCCCTTCTCGCCGCCCGTGGCGCCGACGCCGTCGCAAGCGGTGCTCCGCTGGGCCGCATCGGCAACCTCGAAGTGCGGCTCGCCCGCAACGAGGCTGAGATCGCCGCCGCCCAGGAGGTCCGCTATCGGGTGTTCTATGACGAGCTTGGCGCGAGGAAGGACTTGGCCCAGGCGCAGGATCGGCGCGACGCCGACCGTTTCGACCCGCTCTGCGATCACCTTCTTGTGCTCGACACTTCCCTTCCCGGCCCTGAGCACCGCCGCATCGTCGGTACCTACCGATTGCTGCGGCAGGAGATCGCCGCGACTGCCGGCGGCTTCTATTCCGAGGGCGAGTTCGAGCTCACCAAGCTGATCGCGCGGCATCCCGGCCAGCGCTTCCTTGAGCTCGGCCGTTCCTGCGTTTTGCCGGAATACCGCTCCAAGCGCACCATCGAGGCGCTCTGGCAGGGCATCTGGGCCTATATCAATCACTACGGCATCGGCGTGATGACCGGCTGCGCCTCTTTCCATGGCATCGTGCCGGCGGCGCATGCCGAGGCGCTGACCTATCTCGCCCATCATTGCCGCACCAATTCCGCCTGGGATGTTCGCGCGGTTCCCGGACGCTACTGTTCCATGGACCTGATGCCGATCGAGGCGGTGAACACCAAGGCGGCGATCGCCGCCATGCCGCCGCTGGTCAAGGGCTATCTGCGCGTCGGCGCCCGCATCGGCGATGGCTGTGTCATTGACCACGAATTCTCGACCGTCGACGTCTTCGTCGTCATGCCGGTCAAGGAGATCGGCGCCCGCTACGTCAACTACTATGGCGGCGAAGGCCAGCGTTTCGCTGCGTGAGTGAGTAGTGGTGGATACCAAGACTCGCGCTCTTGTCACTACTGACTACTGACTAACCCCTAACCCCCTACTCCCTCACGGAATATCCT
Source organism: Mesorhizobium sp. WSM4832 (assembly GCF_055811115.1). Lineage (NCBI taxonomy): Bacteria > Pseudomonadati > Pseudomonadota > Alphaproteobacteria > Hyphomicrobiales > Phyllobacteriaceae > Mesorhizobium > Mesorhizobium sp. WSM4832. The sequence continues at coordinate 434,809 of NZ_JBVVQH010000002.1, forward strand.
CCGGTCTTCGCCCCGGCCGGCTCTTATAGGCTGGAAACGACCAGCCGAACTTAAGCGCCCCGCCACGCACGATGAATGCACCCGCGAAGCCGAGCAGGCTGGACGCCAGCGCCGGCAGGCCGGCAAGATCACCAAGGGTGAAGATGGTGGCGCCGGCAAGGGCAGCCGTGACATAGATTTCGGGCCTGAGCAGAACCGAAGGCTCGCCGGCAAGCAGGTCGCGCAAAATGCCGCCGAAGGTCGCCGTCAACACGCCCGTGATGACCGACACGACGGGCGAGCCGGTGATCGCCAGCCCCTTGGCCGCGCCCATCACCGCGAAGGCGGCGAGGCCGACGGCGTCGAGCCACAGCAACAGCTTGTAGCGGGATTCGACGCGGTGGGCGCTGAAGAAGACCAGCACCGCGACGACGGCGCAGATCAGCACATAGCCGCTGTTGGCGACCCAGAACACCGGCAGGTTGAGGATGACGTCGCGCAGCGTTCCGCCGCCAATGCCGGTGACGCTGGCCAGGAACAGGAACCCGATAATGTCGAGCTGCTTGCGCGATGCGGCAAGCGCGCCCGTCGCCGCGAAGACGGCGACGCCGGCATAGTCGAGCAGCGCGATGGGGTTCAAGGACATAGGGTGGGGCAGTAGGGGAGTAGGGCAGTAGGGCAGTAGGGCAGTAGGGAATGATAGATAACACAAGCCGCGTGGATTGCACGGCTCATCCCTACTCACCTACTCCCTTACTGCCCAAAAAAACAACAGAACTAATGACATAAAAGTATATTATAAAAAAATAATATCCCAAA